>JAIEPX010000001.1 GCA_019748175.1 Gammaproteobacteria bacterium | reverse complement strand
TTTACGGTAATTAATCAAATCAAAAGGAGTATTGATATGAGTAAGTTAATCGCAAGTTTAATAATGGTTTCTGCAATTGCTTGTTCTGGTGCAGTAATCGCTGGTGGTAAAGACGATTGTGGTAGCAGCAAGCCAATGGTCTCTGTTAAACCAGGTGATGACTGTGGTAGCAGCAAACCAATATTTGATCGCAAAGGTGATGATTGCGGTAGCAGCAAACCAATGATCTTTAATCGCGATGGCGAAAATTGTGGTAGCAAAAGACCTTTGATCTAATGATCAATTGGGGAAAAGAGGCTCAAGTTTAAACGCATTAATTTAACGCACGATTGCTACATTAATATGTTTTTTTCGTTGTGTTAATGCTAGTGGCTTCCAACGCCATAAGTTTAAAATAATCGTATGTCATATACTCGGGCCCTTCTTCACCCCATGAATTACGCACCAAAAAAACGCCTGTTTGACTTTCACCCGCTGCGTTTTGCACAGTGATGTTATCATCATAACCATAAATCACAACTTGATGATAATACCAATCGTTAGAATCTGTTAAATAATGTTGCGAACTAAATGCTGATCTTAAATCATTACTCATAAACCAGGTGTCATTATCAGTGTTTTTAATACCCACGCGCATATTGTCTGCCTTAAATAAAAACTCCACAATAACACGATTTCCTTCAGCAATTGATTTACGCGTTGCTGCAAATGATTCTTCGGGTGTTACCCAGCCATCACTGTTGTTTCCAATAGTGAGTATTTGATCTGAGCTCCCCCCCATGGAATATACATGAGTGAAATTAAACAATATCTGTGGCTCAATTCGATAACTTTTATAAATGTTTACACTATGAGCATGATATTGCGATGGACTCATTTTAAGTTTCAAATATTTTTCATCATATGTTGTAGGATATGTTTTAACATTATTACAGAAGCCTTTTTTTTGATCCTCAGTCGTCATAATTCCGTACTGTGAAATATAGGATAAAAGTATCCTTATTGAACTGCCTTCCCATAAACTATGCCAATAAGTGTTTTGAGTCACACTGCGACTTAACTGCAACAAACAAAGTTGACTAATGTAATCACCTTTGTTGATTTGTGCATCAATCGCGGCGGTTACTGCAAAAGCCACACACGTGCCATAGCGACCTTGATCAAACACCGGCACATCATTCATACTCAAATTAACTTCCGACGGCAAATTATCTTCTACTATATTACGTCTGGATTTATTGAGCTTAAGATTACGTGTACGCTGCATCTCAAACACTGCCGGTGATAGCTGAATTGGCATCGCAGCCACTGTTCGTGTTCTCATACCCGAAGATTTCAATGGAAGCAAACGAACGGAAGGATTATTCGTGGCTAAAGCGAGGCTTGTCGAAAAAGCCAAAATGATAAGAAGCAGTTTTTTCATTGAATTTCCTTATTCATTATTCACCGCAAAAAAAACGGTTCAGACGATCCCTTAAAATAGCATTTTTAGAGTGAAAAGGAAAAGGGGGCAGTTTAAGATTTGACTCCATCTCTCATGTATCGAGTAATCCTTTAAGAGTAGACAACTCCTCAGGTCGAGGCTGAGCATCTAGGATATGATGATAAATCGCTAGAATTTCCTTTGTACAACGAACAGGATCAAACATTTTTGTAGCTAGGTGACGACCTCGTTCAGCCAAAATGTGGTATTTTTGTTGATCCTTAACGACATTCAAAATGGCTTCTGCTAATAAATCGGGACGACGAATGGGTACTGTGATGCCTGTTCGATCATGTTGAACGACTTCAGGCAGACCACCCACCTGCCCTGCTATGGTAGGCACAGCACAGAGTAATGGCTCCACTACTCCACCACAATTTTCTGATAAGGGCACATGAACAGCACAATCAAAATCTGGCCAGCTGAGCCCCACTTCTTCAGCGGTGAATTTTCCAGGCATCAGAATTTTTCCTTTGCCTTTTTTTTCTGCCATTTCTCGCAATTTCTTTTCATATTGAGGTGAACCAGAAAATGTACCTCCAACCAACACGCCCCAAATATTATCATTTTGACTCTGAGCGATACTGATCGCTTCAATAACATCTTCATGACTCTTCAATCCAATTCGGTGTCCTAAATATTTTTTCGGTGGGTAGATTAAATTGATATTCCCCACCACAAAAGCATGTGGTGGAATATTTAATTTTTTACGTAGAACTCCTGTTCGAGGATGGTTGAAGTGCGATAATTCTGTGCTGTAGTAACTTAAAAAAAGTCTCTCTGAAGGAATGCCAGCATCTAGATAAAGATTATACGTGAATCGACTACTTGCAATCCAATAGTCTTGTTTTCCTGCCACCAATATTTCAAAAAGTTTTGTGTACTTTTGCTCCAAATGTAAGGGGCCTGGTACTTGAAAAATTCGAGGAATACCGTGATGACGCCCTAGGGCTAGCCGCAGCATGATTGTGGTTGTAACACTGTGACTATGAATTATATCAGGATTAATATGATTGACGAGCTCCCGAATTTTTTTTGAAATTCCAGCCATTTTCCAAGGAGCGCGGACAGGTAAACTACAATCAATAAAATGCACAATGGCACCTGTTTTTTGCCAAGCGGGTATTGCTGCTCCGGATTCTCTCGGGATGGCAACATGAACTTCTATGCCATATTTTATCAACTCTGCAACTTGCCGAACTGCCCAAAAAGCACCATCAGATGTTTTTACAATCTGCAACACTTTCATAAAAACTTCTCCATCATCCTTCCAGTTCTGTCCATCTATCGTAAGCTGCTTTGATATCCGCTTCAATCTGATTAAGTTCCTGCTGAATGCCAGGAATTTCACTGCCATGTTCTTTATAAAAATCAGCATCAGCTAATTTCCCATGCAACTCTTGTTGCCTTATTTCAAATTTCTCTATTTTTTTTGTGATTGCGTCTAATTCACGTTGATCTTTGTAACTCTTTTTAGTTGGTACTTTTACAGGAATTGCTTTTTTAACCTCGCTTTCTTCATGTGCAGGTTTCTTTGATAGATCATAGGCTCGTTGACGCAACCAATCATCATAACCCCCATTGTATTCACCTACACCGCCTTCACCTTCCATCACCAACGTGCTGGTCACTATATTATTCAAAAAAGCCCTGTCATGACTTACCAGCAATAGGGTCCCAGGATAATTCATTAATTGTTCTTCCAATAATTCTAGTGTTTCGACATCTAAATCGTTGGTAGGCTCGTCCAGCACTAGAACATTACTGGGTTTTAAAAATAATTTAGCTAGCATTACCCGGTTACGTTCTCCTCCAGACAGCACTCTCAGTGGCGTTCTGGCTCTTTCGGGTGAAAAAAGAAAATCTTGTAAATAACTAATAATATGTTTTTTCTGATCTCCAATCGTCACCGTTTCACTACCAGATCCCACATTTTCCTGCACCGTTTTTGATCCATCGAGTTCTACTTGAGTTTGATCAGAGTAAGCTACGCTGAGATTAGTCCCTAATTTTATAGTTCCTTCAGTAGGAATCAATCGTCCAAGTATTAGATTTAACAATGTCGATTTTCCAGATCCATTAGGACCTATAATTCCAATCTTATCTCCACGCATAATCACGGTAGAAAAGTTTTTGATGATATCAACAGCATCATACCGATAACTAACGTTTTTGAGCTCAAAAACTATCTTACCCGATAATTCTAAATCATGTTGAGTAATGCTTACATTACCCGCTCGAACGCGTCGTTTACTTCTTTCATTGCGCATTTTTTCTAATGCCCGTACTCGACCTTCGTTTCGAGTTCGACGAGCTTTTATTCCCTGACGTATCCAAACTTCTTCGTTGGCGAGTCTTTTATCAAATAATGCGTGCGCCTTAGCTTCTGTCTGTAGCAAAACTTCTTTATGCTTTAAATAATCTTCGTAACGGCCTCGCCAACTATTAACTTGACCATTATCAATTTCGACAATATGCGTTGCTAAATTTTGCATTAATACTCTATCGTGAGTTACAAAAATAATAGTCTGCGGTGTATTTAATAAAAATTTTTCTAGCCAGTTAATCGCCTCGATGTCGAGATGGTTAGTAGGTTCATCCAGCATCAATACATCGGGCTCGATGACTAAAGCTTGAGCTAATAAAACTCGCCGTTTTAAGCCACCTGACAATTGATCAAAATCCACATCACCGGGCAACTTTAATTGTGTAATGACTTTTTCGATACGATATTGATGCTCCCAATCCTCTAGATGGAGTGACTCAAGTGCTTGAGCAACGACTTGATAAACTGTTTTATTTAATCCGTCCGGAATTGTCTGCGATAAAAAGGCTAGACTGAGGGAGCCTTCGGTTTCTATTACACCATCGTCTGGAGTAATCTGACCATAAATCATCCGCATTAAGGTTGTTTTTCCTGCTCCATTACGACCAATTAAGCAGACTCGTTCACCGCGTTCAATCGTTAAATTGCCTTTTTCAATTAAAGGCAATCCACCATGACCCAATGTAATATTTCTTAAATTAATTTGTGGCATTATTTTATTACTTATTTTAAAAAATTATGAACGCTTCTCAAGAGGAACATAAGGTCGAGAAGACGGCCCTGTATATTCAGCGATGGGGCGAATTAATTTTCCTAATTCACGTTGCTCAATGATATGAGCAGCCCAACCTGCTGTGCGTGAAAACACGAAAAGAGGTGTGAACATCGTAGTAGAAATACCACAGAAATGATACGCTAGTGCGCTATAAAAATCTAAATTAGGGAATAAATGTTTTTCATGCTGCATAACTTCATCAATTCGTTCAGCAACCAGAAATAATTTTGTATCCCCTACTGAATCGGCTAATAATTTAGCCCAATCCTTAATGACATCCGATCGAGGATCCGATGTACGATAAACCCGATGTCCAAATCCCATCACTAATTCTTTATGCGCTAACTTTTCGAGGATGCCTTCTTCCGCTTCATCAGGGGTGTTGAACTGTTCGATTAATTCCATTGCAGCTTCGTTTGCTCCTCCGTGCAGCGGTCCACGCAAGGTTCCTATTGCTGAACAAATTGCTGAATAGAAATCAGAGCCTGTTGATGTTGTCACGCGTGCAGCAAATGTCGACGCATTAAATTCATGCTCTGCATATAAAATTAATGACACATTAATCACTTGCCGCGATAAAGGCTCAGGCGTATTACCTTGCAACATTTCTAAAAAATAACTTGCAAGCGAATCATTACTTAGTTGAGTTTCAATGCGTTTACCTTCTTTGTGAAAACAATGCCAATAGCATAATATCGCGGGAAATAAAGCGATTAATCGATCACACACATCGAGTTGATTATGTTCATGAGTTTCGGGTTCCAAGGTTCCCAAAAATGAACATCCCGTTCGTAAAATATCCATAGGATTAGAAGAAGCGGGCATAAGTTCAAGCAATTTTTTAAGCGACTCAGGCAAGCCTCTCAAGCCAATTAATTTTTTCTGATACGCTGTAAAGTCTTGCTGCGTCGGCAATTTACCCCGTGTTAATAAATAAGCGACTTCTTCAAACGAAGCATGTTCAGCTAAAGCATTAATCGAATAACCGCGATAATTGAGGCCCATTCCTTCTTTACCGACGCTACTGATCGCTGTTTCACCTGCGACAATTCCAGCCAAGCCACCACTTGTTGTAGACATAAATTACTCCTTACTCACTAAATTTTCTTGCTGACGATAATTCAAAATCTCATACAACTCATCACGCGTTTGCATTTTTTCCACAATTGATTTTTGCGATCCTTTTTCTCGAATCGTGTCGTATGTATTTTGGGCTGCTAAACTCATCGCCCTAAAAGCACTCAATGGATACAATGCCATGGCTACCCCTGCTTGTTTTAATTCCTGAGTCGTAAATAAGGGTGTTTGGCCAAATTCAGTAATATTAGCCAGCACAGGAACGCCAACCGCCTCTACAAAACTTTTGTATTCTTCTAAAGTTGTGAGTGCTTCTGCAAATATCATTTCTGCACCCGCGGCTACATAGTCTTTTGCTCGTTGAATTGCGGCTGGTAATCCTTCAACATTCGCAGCATCAGTACGTGCTATTATCACAAAAGCATGATCTGTTTTTGCTGCCACAGCCGCTTGAATGCGCGCAACCATTTCATTAGTGTCCACTAATTTTTTTCCCGGAAGATGTCCACAGCGTTTATTTTCCAATTGGTCTTCTATGTGCAAACCAGCAGCACCCGCTTGAGTGAGTTCACGCACGGTTCGTCCAATGCTGATTGCATTTCCCCAACCTGTATCTGCATCAACCAATAATGGCAACGGGGTCGCTGCAGTAATACGCCGTACCTCAGTGACAACATCCGTTAAGTTCGTGACGGCTAAATCAGGTAAAGCAAAATTTGCATTCGCCACTCCAGCTCCTGATAAATATATTGCTTTAAATCCTGCTTTTTCTGCTAATTTTGCAGCATACGCATTGATGACGCCGACAATTTGCAGTGGACTTTCTGAAACTAGCGCTTGTCTAAAACGAGTCCCCGCACTCATAAACCCTCCTCTTCTCGTAATGCTCGCCGCAAAACTTTTCCGACATTACTTTTAGGTAGTGAATCTCTGAAAACAATTTCATGCGGTCTTTTATATCCTGTAAGATTATCATGACAATACGACATAATTTCTTCTGCCGTTACATTAGGATCTTTTTTTACAACATACGCTTTAACATGCTCACCCGATGTTTTGTCTGGAATTCCAATAACAGCAGCTTCAGATATACCAGGATGTGAAGTTAATACATCCTCCACTTCATTCGGATACACTTTAAAACCCGAAACAGAAATTAATTCTTTTTTGCGATCCACAAGGGTAATAAAGCTTTCTGCATCAAATTTTCCAACATCGCCCGTTTTTAACCACCCATCCTCGCCTAAAACATTGGCTGTTTCCGAAGGATTTCTCCAATAACCCAGCATGACCTGAGGGCCTTTAACACAAATTTCGCCAGTTTCTCCCACAGGTAGCGATTTGCCTTGATCATCTCGAATTTCAACCTGCGTCGCCGCAACGGGTTTACCAATTGTTCCAGTATAGTGTTGAATCGATATCGGATTAATAGAAACCACAGGACTTGTTTCTGTTAATCCATATCCATCAATGATGACGTGTTTTGTCACTTTTTCCCACTCTTCTGAAACTGCTTGTCGTGTTGCCATTCCACCACCCACAGTAAATTTCAGATTAGAAAAATCAAGTTGACGAAACTCTTTATTCGCTAATAAAGCTAAAAATAAAGTATTAAGTCCTGTCAACATTGTGACAGGATATTGTCTAAAAAGGTTAGGGTATTGAGAAATATCGCGTGGATCTGTTATTAAAATGACGCGCCCACCAATTGAATAAATTGTAAAGGCATTAATCATTAAAGCAAATATATGATACAGCGGAAGTGGATTTAAAGCAGTTTTACCAAACTCAGGCAATTGATTTCCAGCCCAAACCTGTGTCTGCCAAACATTCGCGCACATATTAGCATGTGCTAACATCGCACCTTTTGCAACGCCCGTTGTTCCACCCGTATACTGCAAAAAAGCAATATCGCTCGCTGAAATATCAACGCGATTATATTTTAATTTTTTTCCTAGTGATAAAGCCTTCTTGAAATACACTGCATTTGGAATATTATACGGCTTTACTAACCGTCTAATATATTTCACAGCCAGATTAATGATCGTGCCTTTCATGAGGCTTAATAAATCACCTAAGTGAGTTATGACCACATTTTTTATCTTGGTTTGTGATAATACTTCAGAGAGTGTGGATGCACTCATCGACATCAGAATAATTGTGTCGCACTCAGCATCGTTTACTTGATGCAATAATTCTCGAGGTTTATACATTGGATTAATATTAACGACTACCGCACCTATTCGTAAAATAGCATGCAAAGCAACACAATATTGCAAACAATTAGGCATCATTATTGCAACACGATCGCCTTTTTTAATCTGAAAATGACTTTGCAAATAACTGGCGAAATGTGTAGCGAGCTCACCCAACTCACGGTAAGTGAGATCAGCCCCCATATTGGATACAGCGATTTTATCCGCAAATTCTGTATAACCTTTTTCAATCAGCTCAACTAAGGTTAGAAAAGCGCCATTACCTTGGTTGTTTTTTTGCAATTTGGTCCACTCTTCCACTGAGTGGCTATTTGATGCGTCCTTCATTGCCCGGCCCCCCTGGTTTGCATTCGGACTAAAGTATGCGAGAATAGCCACAATTACTAGAGAAGGAAAGGGGGCAAATCCTTTTCGAGACGAATTGAGGATGGCATGTCAGCACAACTAAAATCAGCACACACACAAAAGTCAGGTGCTTTTGGACTTAAAGGGAATCTACTTACCCTCACTGTAATGCAATTGTATCAAGCAGAGCTTGATCTCATTCGTCAGCAACTACAGGCAACTATTGCAAAGACGCCGAAGTTTTTTGCCAATATGCCTATCGTTATCGATTGTCAGCATTTAACGAATCATTCCTATCCTGTTGATTTTTCTGGAATTATTGACTTATTGCGTGAACATGGTTTATTACCCGTTGGTGTGTGTAATGGAACTCCAGAACAACTTGAAGCCGCCAATTCAGCAGGTCTTGGTACTCTTTCACAAATTAAAAAAGAAGACGTGAACAACGCTCAATCTAAATCAGCGTCATTGAATTCCACGGAACGAGAATCAACGTCTCAGACTAAAGCTCGTTCATCTTCTGTAAAGGTTGAGCAAACCACTACAAATTCTAAAATGATTGTAAGTCCCATTCGTTCAGGTCAACAGGTTTATGCAAAAGGGTCAGATTTAATTATTATTGCTACCGTCAGTGCGGGCGCTGAAGTGCTTGCGGATGGAAATATTCACATCTACGGAAGTTTACGCGGTCGTGCATTAGCCGGAGTGCAAGGTGATAAAAATGCCCGGATTTTTTGTCATGATCTTCAGGCCGAAATTATTTCTATCGCGGGACTTTACAAATTACAAGATGACATAGCCAGCACACATCGAAATTCGCCGGTGCAAATTTTTATTCAAGATGATCAACTGCAAATTGTGGCCTTGTCAGCATAATCAATCCAGGGGAAGGTCAGAGTACCCTACAGAGACATCATAGCTCAAGGGACCAAAATACCAGCTGGCGTGGTTCATTATCGCCTCTAGCATAGCTGCTTAATGCTAATCCAAAGAGGCTTCGTTTGATAGTTAGCCTGAGGAATGGGGCAATCTTAGACTTGACCGCTTTCCTAAACAGTGTACTATTTAAGCTATTTTCGATTCGACACTAAAAAGGGAAATCATGGCTAAAATAATTGTCATCACTTCAGGAAAAGGTGGCGTGGGCAAGACCACCACCAGCGCAGCATTTGCAACTGGTCTCGCTATGCGAGGTTATCGCACCGTTGTTATTGACTTTGACGTCGGCTTGCGTAATCTGGATTTAATCATGGGATGCGAACGACGCGTTGTTTATGATTTTATCAATGTTATCAATGATGAAGCGAAATTAGCTCAAACTTTAATTAAAGATAAAAGAGTTGAGAATCTTTATATTTTACCGGCTTCACAAACGCGCGATAAAGATGCACTCACTTTAGAAGGTGTTGAGCGTGTATTAAATGATCTGAGCCGAGAATTTGATTTTATTGTTTGTGATTCACCTGCCGGTATTGAGCGAGGCGCTCATCTTGCTATGTATTTTGCAGATACTGCAATTGTCGTAACCAATCCCGAGGTTTCTTCTGTGCGAGATTCCGACAGAATTTTAGGAATTTTATCGAGCAAAACCCGTCGTGCAGAAAATGGTCAAGCTTCACCCAGCGAATTTCTATTACTCACACGGTACTCACCTTCTCGCGTAGAAAAAGGCGAAATGCTCAGTGTCGATGATGTTCGAGAAATTCTAGCCATTCCTCTATTAGGCGTTATTCCTGAATCTCAAGCTGTTCTTCGCGCTTCAAATGCAGGTATTCCAGTCATAATCGATCAAGAAAGTGATGCAGCTCAAGCATATACCGATGCGGTTAGTCGTTTTCTGGGAGAGAAAACACCGTTTCGATTTATCAACCCCGAGAAAAAGAGTTTACTTAAACGTTTATTCGGGCAGAAGGCAAAGGAGACCGCATGATGAGCTTACTCGATTTATTTCGCTCTAGAAGGGAATCATCTGCAAGCACTGCTAAAGAACGTTTACAGATTATCGTTTCGCATGAGCGTACTCGCAAAATTCGCAATAACCCTATCAATCTACAAGAACTCAAACAAAAATTGGTGAGTGTGATTTCGCAATACTTGCACATTGATGAACAGCAATTTAGCGTGCAATTGCAACATGATGCTGATCATTCAGTATTAGAGATGAATGTCACATTACCTGATTCTGTGGATCACCATTGATAAGGGGGCAAGGCTTGCCCCCTTCTTACAAGATTAATAATTACTTTGTTGCGAATAAGGCCACATACACGTCTTTTTAGTTGGGCATAATTTTTTGTCTAAATTAACCAACAATTCCGTGTTATCGGGAGCGTAATATTTTGCTCTATAGCTCCAGATTCTTCTCCTTCCATCTTTGCAAGAATAATCATTCACTGAACAATTAACTAATTCGTTGAACAAGTAACAATCGCCAGGAGCACACGCCGGTGAGGGTGTTATATACTTATTATATTGCACTAACTCTTGACCACCTGCTTCAGAGCTACTACTTCCGCAAAGCCCTGTACCGCAAGCACCATAAGGCTGTTGCTCTGCAAATGCAGCAGACAAAAAGCATAGGGATAATCCAATAATCCCATGAACGACCTTATTCATATGTCCTCCTGATTAACATTCTATAGTTAAGTATAGCGCAAATGATAGAGAGAGCAATCATTTCACCCCTCGTAATTCATCATCAGAAAAATCATCCACAGAAATAATGATTTCCCTCAGTGTATTGTATTCTCTCAAATGACTAGCTTGGGTTTTATTTAAAATTTTCAGCTCTTCAGCATGATCAATTCTCTCTTCAAAAGTGAGCCCACTGACTTCGCCAGATTTAATGGCTTTATTAAGTTTATTAAATGTTGTTTGATGTTTCGTCACCATCTTTAATGCTGTTTCTAACATTCCTGGAACATGGATTCGGTCTTCTGGAAGATAGACACCTTCAATTAACTGAGAACGAACTCGATTGGGAGTCAGCATAATTTTTCCAAGTTGACTCACTAAACGATCCGTCGGTAATTTATTCCAACGACCCAAAGGGAAAATAGCTACTCTTAAAATCCCTCGAACTATTTTATTGGGAAAATTTCTGATAACGCCATCGAGTTGTTGTTCCGCTTGTGTCAACAGATATTGACAAGACCATTGCACTAATGGCAATTCATCTTGAGGTTCTTTTCGCTCATGAAATTGTTTCAAAACTGCAGAGGCTAAGTAGCACATACTTAATACATCCCCTAAACGTCCTGACAATTTTTCTTTGCGCTTCATGACACCGCCAAGATAAATCATGCATGCATCTGAAATCAATGCAAAGGAAGCGCTAATTCGATTTAATTGTTGATAATAGTGCTTTACTGAACTTTCTGGGGCACTCGAGAATTTGGCATTGAGTAAACCACACCAAAAAGATCGAATCAAATTACTCAACAAATACCCACTGTGCGCAAAAACTTCAGATGAGAATTGCTCTAATCCCGCTTTTTTATCTTCATTTGCGACTGCACTAATTTCATTTAATATATGCGGATGACAACGAATTGCGCCCTGCCCAAAAATAATCATGGAACGCGTTAAAATGTTGGCGCCCTCAACAGTAATGCCAATCGGAGCTTGCTGATATCCTCTTCCCAAATAATTTTTAGGCCCTAAACAAATACCTTTTCCACCATGAATATCCATAGCATCGATGACGACTGTTCGCCCCATTTCTGTTAAATGATATTTGCTAATAGCTGAAGGCACTGCAGGCGCTTCACCCCCATCAATCGCAGCAACAGTAAAATTACGCGTTGCGTTCATGATATAACTCATGCCTGCCATTCTCGCCAATCGTTCTTCTACCCCACCAAATCGGCCAATCGGTAATCCAAATTGTTCACGAATCCGCGCATAAGCTCCACTTACCGCAACAGCCATTTGCGCTCCACCTAAAGAAATAGAGGGTAAAGAAATTGCGCGTCCAACCGCGAGTCGCTCTACAAGCATATTCCAACCTTTGCCCGCCATTTTAAATCCACCAATAATGGCATCGATGGGAACAAAGACATCTTTTCCGCGAACTGGACCATTTGGAAAGACAGCATTCAAAGGGAAATGTCGACGGCCATGCTCTACACCTTTTGTATTAGCAGGAACTAATGCAACAGTAATACCCAGATTTTTTTTCTTACTCATCAGATTATCAGGATCAAATAATTTAAAGGCTAATCCGATGACCGTCGCCACCGGACCTAATGTGATATAGCGTTTATTAAAATTCAGAGAAATCCCGATTATTTTTTCACCGTTGATCACTCGCTCACAAATTGTGCCATGATCAGGCATACTAGTGGCATCGGATCCAACATCGGGCCCGGTTAATGCAAAACAAGGTATCTCTTCGCCTTTCGCTAATTTCGGTAAATAATAATCACGTTGTGCTTGCGTGCCGTACTCTAATAATAGTTCGGCGGGACCTAATGAATTCGGAACAGAAACAGTACTCGCCACCGAAGCACTCACTCCTGCAAGTTTCGATAAAATTAACGCATGCGCATAGGCAGAAAAGCCTTTTCCGCCGTACTTTTTTGGAATGATTAATCCGAAAAAGCCTTCGCTTTTCATGAAAGCCCAAAGCTTGTCGGGGATAGAGAGTTGATAAGCTGTTAAGTCCCACTCATCTGTCATAGTACATAATTGTGTCACGGGTCCATCAATAAAAGCTTGCTCACTTTTACTGAGTTTTGCTTTAGGGTACGCCAACAATTGCGACCAATTTGGCATGCCTGCGAATAATTGACCTTCCCAACCTACAGTGCCGGATTCTAAACCCGCTCTCTCTGTAGGTGACAGTGTCGGCATCAATTTGCCCATGTTTTTGTAAATGGGGGCCAACAATTTTTGCTGCGTTTGCTTGTCAAATAACACGACGCATGCTAATCCGAACAGCACCCAGTAAATCAGCATCATTATTAAATTAATATGACTTAAAGCACTTAACAAGATCAAATAAAATCCAATGCCGACGGCTAAAACGGACCGGCTCGCGCGGTGATATGCCAGCAGTCCAATAACGCCGAAAAGTAACACTATCCATACTAAAGAATGCATTATATGTCCCTATTTAATTTCCCTATATTCTAAATTATACCAGAAACTGTGAATAATAAACCTCAATATGGAATCTATTCTCTGAGAACAGCTCAAATTCCATTAAGACTACAGACAAAGTATAGAATCAGTATAACTTGACATTATGTAATTGTAGTATATAATAATTGTATTCTTTAATGACATGGTGTCAAGTTATGAGGATAAAAGATTTTTTTGAGAGCCACCCAGTTTTTCGGTATGAAGAATTTGCAGAGTTTATGGCATCTAATGGATCACATCGTCAACAGAGCTGGAAACAGCAACTCAGTTATCACAAAAAAGTTGGGCATTTGATCCTTATTCGCAAATTTCTTTATGCAGTAAAACCTTTTGGTACTCAAGATATCTGGATTGACCCTTATCTTATTGCGAGCAAAGCAACAGATGATGCAATAATTGCTTACCACGCATCACTGGAATTACATGGATCAGCCTACACAACCTTTAATGAACTTGCCTATCTCACTTCACACAGGGTATTACCGTTTTCATACGAATCACAATATTATCGGGCAATTAATCAACCTACTGCATTAATCAAAGCAAACCAAACCAACTACGGTATTGATTTGATAAAACGAAATGGCATACTCATAAAAGTGACAAATTTAGAACGCACAATTGTCGATATTTTAGATCGACCAGATTTGGGTGGTGGCTGGGAAGAAATTTGGCGTTCACTCGACAACATCACTCAGTTTGATCCAGCTAAGATTGTGAATTATGCTCTACTTCTGAAAAATGCTACTACTGTAGCCAAAGTCGGGTATTTTCTCGAACAACGACCTAAACATTATGTTGTAGAGAAAAAATATATTGATATGCTTTTGCCCCATATTCCAAAAGGGCCTCACTATATGGATCGCACGCGATATAAAAAAGGAACGTATTTAGATAAATGGCGACTAGTTGTGCCACTAGAGATTATTAATCGAACTTGGGAAGAACCAAATGATGAGACTATTTGACAATGAATTGAAAGTAGAATCACAAGATAAAGGCTATCGTCCTGAAATGGTTGAAAAGGTATTTCATCTTTTAAATTTGTTAGATGAATTTATGAAAGTACCCTATCTTTCTGATCGACTTGTTTTGAAAGGTGGTACAGCTATAAATTTCTTCTATAATGACGAGTTTCCTAGACTATCTGTCGACATCGACTTAAATTATATTGGCGAACTTCACAAAGATTCTATGCGTAAAGATAGATTAGAAGTTGAAAAAATACTCTTAAGTATTTGTGAGCAACGACAATATTCAGTTCACAGAAACCCGAATAAACACGCCGGTGGTAAAACAGTTTTAACCTACAATAGTTTTACAAATAACAAGGGTCGTCTTGAAATAGACCTTAATTATTTATATCGGATACCCTTATGGGAGCCTGAATGGCGAAAATCACCATCATGGCCTAAAGCCACACATTGCAAAGTTCTTGACATCCATGAAATAGCCGCAGGTAAATTCAATGCCTTATTCGAAAGAAACGTTAGTCGTGATTTATTCGATAGCCACCAATTACTTACAAAATGTCCATTAGATATCGAAAAACTCAGATTAGCGTTCACAATATATGCGAGTATGAGAAAGCAAAGTTGGCAGAATATTAATATCAATAATCTAAATTTCTCTGTGAAAGATATTCGTGATAAATTGATTCCTGTACTTAACAAAAATGTTGGACCACAAAATTATGGTGCCGTTCAAGATTGGGCATCGAATCTATTAAATGAATGTAAAGAAGCACTCCAGAAGATATTACCTTTCCGAAAGAATGAAATTGAATTTTTGGAAACAGCACAAAAAAACTCCGTTATCAAACCAGACCTGCTTACTGACGATCAAGAACTTCGCGAAAGAATACAACAACATCCTCTAATAAATTGGCGGGTTCAACAAAATTTACTTTTGTGATTGCAGCTTTCTAAAATATATTTATTATCCCACTTGCCAAGTTACGTACTACACTAACTAATATCCTAAAATTTGACAAATATACTAATATATGCTATAATTTAAAATGTAACCATTAATAACTAGTGAGGTATGTTATGAGCAGAACGAAGTATATGATAGAATCAGACCCTAGTTTTTTCAAAACCACAAAAGACTCCTACCCCCTTTCGTATCGATGTATTATCTTACATTCCCTTTATGAACACATGATACACCTTTTACAACAACATGACGAAAATGAAGTCCTTATTGAATACATGCGGCTGAGAGATCGTCTAAATAAGATAATTACATCTCTTTATACATCTAGTATCGATCAATTCAAAGAGACGGATTTATTTGAAATATACATATTTAGTTTTGATGGAGAACATAATTTGAACAATATTGGAGCCATGTTTGTAGATAAATGTGAGTCACAAGACAAAAAGAAAGGGGTATATCCTTTAGTGTTTTATCCAGATAACGTAGACCCAACCTCTTCAGATAGGAAAACCGCTTTATTTAAATCACTCAATGAAATATTAAAAAAATGGGACATTTTGATTTCAATTTTATTTTACAATGCAAAAAACCAGAAAGATTTCATAGAGATTAAAGAACAATTATGCACTCCATTAGAGGTCCTACCATCTAAAATCAATAATACCCTATAGTATAATCACCTTGTCTATGTCACTGACGCAACTGTCTATAGTTGTGTCAGTGGCAATGCTAGGTAAGAGAAAAGTGCTTAAGAATAAGTTATTGATAACAAATCCGGTTTGTCACTGAAAACCGAATCAACACCCCATTCGAAAAGTTCATGAGCTCGCCATGGCTCATTGACGGTATACGCTAAAACATATTTCACGTATTTTCTTAATTCAACAATTTTTTCGGGTGATAAAATCTGATGATTAACAGAAACAGATTGGCAAGCGTAATCAGTTAACCATTGTTGCCAAGGCTCATTCCATTCATGAATAACAGTACCTAAACAATATTCTGGGGCAATTTGGTGCACAATGCGCAAACATATTTCAGATTGTGTTGATATCATCGGTGGACTTTCTGCTGTTGGCCAAATTTCTTTGACTATTGCAATCGATTTTTCAGCGGTTTCGGCTTCTTTTCCTGGAGTTGGTTTTATTTCAAGGTTGATGTGTAGTTTTAATTTTATGAGTAAGTCCAATAGTTCGTGCAGCGTGGGAACGGTTTCTTGAGCATATTGTTTTGCGAACCAACTACCCGCATCGAGCTGAGCGATATCACTGTAAGCTGTTGCTGCGACTGCTCGTTTTCCGCCGTTTGTGGTTCTTCTCAACGTGTCGTCGTGCATAATGATGGCCTCACCATCAGCAGTCAGCATGACATCAAATTCAACCCACTTGGCTCCCATCGCGTGGGCTTTACGCATGGAGGCTAAAGTATTTTCGGGTGCGTAAGCACAGGCGCCTCTGTGGGCAATCACGCGAGATAGACGTAAATCTTGTGACATAGCTGCACTCCTTTGTCCTGTTAGATTTTACCATTATATCACAGAGAGGCTCAGGGGGCAGGTCTCCCCATTGGCCATGGGGCAAGGTCTAACATTGAACCCAACTCATTATTGAGGAATCAGGTCTACATAAACTCCGAGCTGGTTTCAATGTTAGACCTGACCCAATATGACCTCTGAGCGTAGCTCTGCTATACTTGCGTTTAATATACCACCTCCTAACGTGTAGGTAAAAGTACAGACTGGCATGCACTTGCCAACGGACTAGGCTTCGGCTAGAGTGCGTTCTTCACGGAGAAAGACAGGTAGTGACTAGGGGATATTTAATGGGGGGGAAATGGCGAATGCCAACTGCTGAAATGTCTAATCGAGACATCTTTGAATATGATTCCAGCAACGAAGCTATCCATGAACGGGCTCAACTAAAAATCACTAATCTTGATGATGAATCACTCCGAGTCTTTGAACGCGCTCAGGCTGAAAATAAATCAACCAATATTGTCGCTCATACGATCGCTGAAGAACGTCTTAACGAATAAGGAAGAGCATGAAAACCGTCGCCGAATTTAGCATCCAATATCATCAATTTTTAAATGAGGAAGGACACGCCGTACAAGCACTTCCTGCATTTGCTAATGACCATAACCATTTGATTCGATTATTTACGTCCATGCAACGTACGCGTTTATTGGATGCAAAAGCGGTTATCATGCAGCGAACAGGAAAAATGGGAACCTACCCTTCTTCGTTGGGACAAGAAGCTGTAGCCACGGGTTTGGGCGATGCGATGCGCCCTGAGGATGTGTTTTGTCCTTACTACCGTGATCAAGGTGCATTACTTGAGCGTGGCGTCACACTCGATGAGATTTTGAGTTATTGGGGCGGTGACGAACGCGGTGCAGATTTTCAAGTTGCGCGTGAAGATTTTTCACCGAGTGTACCCATTGCAACGCAATGTCTACACGCTTGCGGCATCGCGTATGCCTTCAAATATCGCAAACAACCTCGGGTGGCTGTCACATCACTAGGCGATGGTGGAACATCAGAAGGGGCTTTTTACGAAGCTGTGAACCTCGCGGGCGCATGGAATTTGCCTGTAGTATTTGTGATTAACAATAATCAGTGGGCCATTTCAGTACCCAGAGGCATTCAAACTCATGCGCAAACGCTGGCACAAAAAGCCATCGCGGGGGGCATAGAGGGCGTTCAGGTTGACGGGAATGATGTCATCGCCGTACGGGAAATTGTGGGACGCGCGGTTGAAAAAGCACGAAACGGAAAAGGCCCAACCGTTGTTGAGGCTGTGACCTATCGTTTGTCTGATCATACCACCGCTGATGATGCAAAACGCTATTGGAATGAAGAGGTTGTAAAAGGCGCGACTACCAAAGAGCCTTTAATTCGACTTCGTCGTTATCTCACAGAACAAGGTGTCTGGAACGACGAAAAAGAAAAGCAATTAATCGATGAACTCTCTCAGGAGTTAGACCAAGCCCTTAAAGATTACGCGAACAAGCTACCGCAACCACCTGAAAATATTATAGATTTTACTTTCAAAGAAGTGCCTGAAGCCATGCTCGAACAACGCGAAATTTTACTAGGAGGTAACCATGGCTGAGATTACGCTAGCAGAAGCGATTACCCAGGCTCTTGCCTACGAAATGCAGGCAGATAAAGATGTGATCGTCTTTGGTGAAGATGTTGCCACCAATGGCGGCGTATTTCGCACCACTGTAGGTCTTCTGCAGAAATTTGGACCCGAACGCGTACTCGATACCCCGCTCGCTGAAGGCATGATTGGTGGTATGGCGATAGGCATGGCGGCTCAAGGCTTAAAACCCGTCGCTGAATTTCAATTCGAAGGTTTCATGTACCCTGCTTTCGACCAAATTGTGAGTCATGCCAGTCGAATGAGAACCCGCACGCGCGGACGCATCACCTGTCCGGTGGTGTACCGAGCACCCTGGGGTGGCGGCATTCATGCGCCTGAACACCATTCTGAAAGTAATGAAGCCTATTTTGCGCACATACCCGGTGTGAGAGTGGTGATTCCTTCCTCCCCTGCTCGTGCCTATGGTTTGCTTTTGGCTTCGATTCGTGACCCCGATCCGGTTGTTTTTCTAGAACCAAAACGCATCTACCGACTCGTCAAACAAGAAGTCCCTGATAATGGTGAGGCCTTACCCCTTGATCAAGCTTTCGTCTTGCGTGAAGGCACCGATCTCACCCTGGTGACCTGGGGCGCTTATACCGTCGAATCCTTACAAGCCGCTGAGCAGCTCGCACAAGCAGGAATTCAAGCTGAAGTCATTGATTTGGCCACGATCAGCCCTATCGATAGCGCAACGATTTTAGAATCTGTTGAAAAAACTGGACGATTAATGATCGTGCATGAAGCACCTAAAAACTGTGGTGTGGGCGCCGAAATTGCCGCCATTGTCGCGGAACATGCACTCACCTCATTAGTAGCCCCCATTCAACGGGTCACAGGTTTTGATACCATGATGCCTTATTACAAACTTGAAAATTTTTACATGCCTAGCGTTACGCGTATAATGGCAACCGCCAAACATTTAATGGAGTTCGAATGAAAATTTTTTACCTACCCGATTTGGGCGAAGGATTACACGAAGCTGAAATTCGTGAATGGCTTGTAAAAGAAGGTGATCAAGTTACTGAAGACCAACCCATTGTCGCTATGGAAACAGCTAAAGCGTTGCTGGATGTGCCCTCACCTTTTACGGGGACTATCACAAAATTACATGGTAATACGGGTGATTTAATCAAAACCGGCGCTCCCTTAGTGAGCTTCAATGCGGATGCCCAATCTAGCCATCATGTTGAACAACATAGAAAAGATGCGGGGACTGTCGTTGGATCTATTCAAGTAGGCGATACTGTTATCAATGAAAGCGCAACCGGCATCAAACCTGCAGCCGCTCAAGGAGCGCGTATTAAAGCCAGCCCTGTTGTTCGGAAACTGGCCAATGAATTAGGTGTCGACTTAAACTCAGTCTCACCCACAGGACCTGCAGGCTCCATCACCTCTGCCGATGTAAGTGCTGCGGCCGAAGGCAACAACACTCCTGTTAATCAAACCGCCCAGACTACCGCCGATATCGCCGCGCCAGCAGGCTATACTGCACTCCACGGCGTAACTCGAAGCATGGCTATCAACATGGCCCTTGCTCAACAGCAAGTGGCTCCCGTCACGCTGGTTGACGATGCAGACATTCATCATTTCGGACCCGATGTAGATATTAGCGTTCGCATTATGCGCGCCGTACAACATGCGTGCGAACAAGTACCTAAATTAAATGCGCATTTCCATGGAAAATCCTTAAGCTACAAACAAATTAAAGAAATTAATTTAGCCGTTGCTGTTGATACTGAAGCAGGACTTTATGCACCAGTCATTAAAGATGTTGCTAATAAATCTGATTTAGAAATTCGCGAAAAAATTAACGAATTTAAAGTGCACGCCAAAAAACAAGATTTTCCGCCTGCGGACCTTCATGGCGCAACAATCTCCTTATCCAATTTCGGCGTTTTTATTGGCCGTTATGCGAGCCCAATTATTGTTCCACCGACAGTCGCGATTATTGGCATCGGAAAATTACGTGAAGCGGTTGTCGTCGAAAATGGCGCTCCTGCTGTGCATAAAATTCTTCCAATTTCACTTACCGTTGATCATCGACTCATTACCGGTGGAGAGGCGGCACGTTTTCTTGCGGCAATGATCAATTCACTGCAACAGTGACAAGCATGCTCAAGATATTCTACTTTTTCGAAGTTCATATTCTAGTCGATGGTGCTTCTTGTGGCTGAATTTGAACAATTTTTAGTTGTATAAATCTTCTGTTGCCAGTGAGAGTTAAGTCTATTTCAAATATTGCTATCATTTTATATGTACATAGCACTTACTCCTAATCACAAATATCATGATTAACACCTCACTTAGCCAAAAATCAAATTACGTCAAATGTAGCAATGTAATAACGGTTCTAGGATTGTAAAAAATGACTCATTACGCCTCTAACCTTTTTTCAGAAACTCGAGTCTCTTTGCTAGTCTCGATTCAGCCTCATCGCTAAACTCTATAAAACTATTTGATAAGCCTAAATGAAAAGCCTTTGTCCAAGTATACCAGGATTCCGAGAATTCCATCAGAAGATCGTCACCTTCTACAATTAAATGAGGAACGAAATCTTTATCGACGACTAAATCATCTATGATTGCATCAGCTGTTAAGCGCCGTTCAGCATAATCCATATAATTATTCATATACGAATACACGAACAAGTAGAACAACGTTTCTTCGAACATAGAAAAATGAGACCCTGATTTTTTAATGACCATTAAAATTTCCTTCACATTCCGATATACTTCGTCTTTTGTCATAAAACACCTCTTAGGTAAGCCCACTTCAACAATCAAACAATTACACAATAACTCAAACTGCATCCAAATATTTGAATGCAAAATGCAATCTTAGTCTATTTCTACGTAATAGCAAATTACAACCTGCCAACCAGAAATAACTACCTTCGCTTAATAAATTTAAAGGGGGCAGGAAAGTATGAGCTACAACATCTCTAGCTGAATTCTAAATATCTAATAATGTTAATGTTATTAACTTGGAAACAATTCATGTATTTTACTAGCTATATCTAACACAATATTCGAAAAGTTATATGCTGTCACAGCATCAGTAATAGTATTCCATAGTTTCATAATAAGACTTTTTTCAGGTGTTGTTTTAGATAATTGACTTTTCAGGCTCGCCACGTCACTTGACAAATTTAATTTTACATCATCAGGCATCGTGTTTTCATTTAATATGACTCTATGAAAGTTTTCTAATTCTTCGAGCAACTCTACATATTTG
Organism: Gammaproteobacteria bacterium; assembly: GCA_019748175.1. NCBI lineage: Bacteria > Pseudomonadati > Pseudomonadota > Gammaproteobacteria > Gammaproteobacteria bacterium. Next base: position 22,854 of record JAIEPX010000001.1, on the reverse strand, counting down.
TTGTTTACTATGGTGTTAAAATCACCCACAGTAACAATACCTGACACATTGTGAATATTAATAAATGGCAGTATGTTGTTATTTTGGAATTTTGATGGCCCCTCCCAATAGTCTATTCCATCAGCTGAAATTCTGTATTTTATCGATTGTGCGGGTATTTTAACTCCCGGAGTTTTGGTTATCTCTTTTTGTGTGATTTCCTTCTTAACCCAACCCTTATCAATAAGATAGTTAATATTTCCGTTAACCTGTTGTTGTTTATACCCATATTTCTTTTTTAAAGAGCCTTGAATGTCTCTTATACCTGCAGAAATAGCTGGAACACCACGACTGTTGTGATTTCGAGCATATAAATACTCTAGAATACGCTCTCTTATGTGATCATTATTATCCATAAAAAATCTCTATATCCTCTATATAATGTCAGCATGTTAGCCAATCTCAGCCTAATTATACGGGTGACCTACTGAATCTTGTTTGTCCGTAACTTACATTATAGTACATATATGATATGGGTCAGCAACTTAAAGTGGGGGATTTTCTCATAATAAAGGCACTCTAATCTCTCGTGCCTTTAAGTAGGTCATAAAACTTAGGGGTCAAATCTAAGATTGCTACATTCTCTAACCAGCACTTCGCCATCATCTAAGTTGTTATTTAAGAATGTAGCAATCTTAGATTTGACCCCTAAGTCGCTCTTAGATCCGGCTCTTTCTCTCTGACACGCTACTCGAGGGCGCCACTTGCTGCTGAAATTTACTCGCATTTTCTTCAAAGAATTTTTTCAATTTGTTGTTGTTCATATCAGAAACTAGTGGAAGCTTTTGAGTGCTCATGGCTTTTTTAAGCAGTTTCTCACACTGATCAACTGCCGAAAAAGTTTCATGACGAGGGTGTTCGTTCTCAGTACCATTTCGTTTTGCTTGTTGATATTCCAAATACTCAGGACTGATTTTGATCAAGTCGATTTGTTTTCTTAAAATATTTTTGTCTTTTTCAGTATCACAAAGACCTATTCCTCTTTGAGCTAGAATTTCCAAAGATCGATATAGCGCTGCATCAGCTTGATTGGTGACCTGTATTAGATACCTTGAAATATCTCTAAGGTCGTTTTGTAATTCATCCCAATTGGTTGGCCTATTAATATTATCACTTTTATTTTCTTTAAATTGACGACTTAGTTTTGAACAATCATCTTTGAGCCTATTAAATGCAACTACTATTTTTTCTGCTGGCAGCTGTATATTTGTTGTCCCCTTCAGCCCCTTTTGCAGTCTATCCACACGTTCTATAAATTCCTTCATCATTCTCAAATCTTCCTTTTCGACTTTTCTTGTGTCCATTGAGTCTTCTCTAAATTGGACTGACCCTTCAGGTTTAGCCTTTTTCGCCAAAATGACCATGGCAGTATTAAATTCATCTGAATTTTTCATTCGATTGACTTGAGCCACTACTACTCTTTGGATAATAAATGACGGAATGGGCACTTTACTTTTCTCAAAAGCTTTCAATGTTTTATCTAATTTTACGATCATTGAAATTGCTTTTTGTTCTGCTCTTGTACCACCATTTGTATGCAGACTTTCTTTAACAGCAGCTAATGCATCTTTCAGTCGTTGTATTTGATCGCCTAAGGTCCTGGCACTCTCTGAACCAGTATACTCATTATTGAAAGAATTGATTGCATTTTGCATTTCAGTAAATGCATTTGCCGCAGGGAAAGTAAATGCAATTTCTTCTACCGTTACTTCTTCTCCCTGGTGTACTTCTGGAAGACCAGATAAAGGTTTTAAATGGTTTAATAGATTTCCTCTCATAGCAGATAGTCTTTCTGCATACTGATCGATAATTTTTATATTTGTCATTTCGCTTTTAGATGCTTTTATTCTCTCAAGCATCGCTTTAATTTTCTCAAGATCTGGATTGATCTTAATCTCCTCTAATAACTCTTCATAGTCTTGCTCGAGAATATAAAATTCTATTTCAGCCCTTTCACGCTCTTCCATTATTTTTTTCTCACCATTCTCATTCATGGCCTGCCCCCCTCCATTTCAAACTCTACTTTAAGTATAGCAGATGAGCCTATGCTGAATTTAAATGACCTTGGGCCACCGGGCAAAGACGGCATCGCAGCGCTCGGGAGTTATGGTGACAATGTACACACGAAGTTCTTGGTCCAAACGGGCTAATAACCCCTGTATTGACTGCTGCTTTACCAATTTAAAATAGTGCGAACGCCCTTCAAAATCGACCTCGGAAAAGCCGTGAACGGGAATTTTGACGGGCTTGGGGAAAAACTCATCCCACTTCCCCTCTTCAATAGACTCCAAGCGCGCCCACCCACCTAAGGGCAAGCCCCCTTTCTGCAATTGCCGACGCCCCCAGGGTAGCCACATCACCCCGCCCGCTTTCAACAATACCGGTAATTTGGCTTGCTGTTGATTAAAATCAATTTTCAGTGTTCGGTGCGCTTCTGGATAAAAAATAGCCTGACACATAGATGCCCTCCCTCCCCCTCTTATTAGCACATGTCGATACAGGTCTAGTGTAGAGCACATTTTGAGAACATTCAAGCGCCGATATTTTAGGTCAACGAATGGCAGCTGCAGAAGGATTGGTGAAGGCTTTGGTTTGGAAGTAACGATAAGAAATCATGACCAACAACGCCAGCGCACTCAACCCCAGCATTGTTAAAGACAAGGGAATTGTTGAAGTGACAGGCCATTGCATGACAATAGTACCAAAAATGGCAGCGCATAAAAATTCTAGACAACCGACCAATGCGGCAGCCAAACCAGCCGCTTCTCCAAAGGGTTCCATAGCACCACCTGCGCCGGCGCCCATCATAAAAGCTCCGCCAATACCTGCCATCATGCACGGTAATAAATATTGCGCGGTACTAATACCGCTCACCCAGTACCAGACTAGCATGATTAATCCAGCCAACAACAACAAAAAAGAGCCTGCAATCACTGATTTAAATGGACCGATTCTGTGAGCTAGCTTGCCACAAATTAAACTGCCCACAAAAAACATTGCACCGACTGTAAAAAAATAATATCCGAAGTATTTAACCGGTGCGTGCAATAAATTAATAATGATGTAAGGTGAGCTAGAAAAAAAAACAAAAAAGGTTATCAAACCAGCGGTTGCAGTAAAGGCATAAGAGATAAACGTAGCATTTTTTAATACCTTCCAATAACGCAGAAACACACCGGCATTTATTTTTACTCGCTTTTCTGCTGGCAAAGTTTCCTTCATGTTGAAAAAAGAGGTGATAAATATTATAACACCCATCACTGTTAAAAAGATAAATCCTGCTCGCCAGTCAAACCAATGATACAAATAGCTGCCAATAATTGGCGCAAAGAGCGGCGACATTCCAATACCGCAATTAAGAAAACTGTAGACTTTGGCCAGTTCATTTCCAGAAAACTGATCACGCACGGCAGCAAAAGACACAACCAGCATTCCGCATCCACCAAAAGCTTGAAAAATCCGAGCAAAAATCAACAGATGAATAGAGTTAGCACTGGCACATAGCCCAGAGCCTAAAATAAAAAAAGCGACACTTAATAGAGCTATACTGCGGCGACCGAATTGATCACTGATAGGGCCAATAACTAATTGACCAAGACCCGTCATAAACATAAACAGACTTAAAGTGAGCTGAATATTTTCTTGGCTGGTGTGTAAAACTTCTTTCATTTTGGGAATTGCAGGAATATAGATGTCCATCGCGAAGGCAAAACTAAACACAAAAGGTGCTAATAAAAAAATGGTTGATGCCACACTTTTCTGTTTCATCATTTCCTCCAGGGTTAAAGTCTACACTTGCATTCAAGGTGTTGGAAGTTTTTCCTTCGTCATGAATTCTGGACATTGAGTAACGAAAAAACGTCTAAAATCCTTATCCGGAGGATGCTACCGGCCAACACTAACATAATGAATACCATGCTGAGCAACAATCATTGGCTGGTACATATTACGCCCGTCAAATATAACAGGATTTTTAAGAGAACTTTTAATTCGCGTAAAATCAGGACTGGAATATTCCGCCCATTCTGTGGAAATAGCTAAAGCATCGGCTGTATCCAGCGCTTCATACGATGATTGAGCATAAAATACTCTATTTTGCTCTCCCAGAATTAAACGCGCATTTTTCAATGCAATAGGATCGTGCAATCGAACATGCGCTCCTGCTGATAAAAGATCCTCAATTAATACAAGACTTGATGCAGCACGCATATCATCCGTGTTGGGTTTAAAAGCGAGCCCCCAAAGTGCAATAATTTTATCCTGTAAATCGTCTTGAAAATATTGTCGAATTTTATCGAATAAAATATGTTTTTGTTTTTCATTCACCGCTTCTACAATTTTTAAAATTTCTGCTTCATATCCCACATCGATAGCGGTTTTTTGTAAGGCTTGAACATCTTTGGGAAAGCAAGAACCCCCATAGCCACATCCTGCATATAAAAAATGTTCACCAATTCGAGGGTCCATACTCATGCCACGACGCACTTGTTCAATATCTGCACCCAGCCTTTCAGCAATATGGCTCATCTCATTCATAAAGCTGACTTTTGTCGCTAAAAATGCGTTTGAAGCATACTTGGTGAGCTCAGCTGAAGGTGTGTCCATCACAACAAAACGTTGTCCTGCATCAATTAAAGGGGTGTAAAGCTGGCGTAATTTTTCAGCGGCTTGTTCAGTATCTGCACCTACAATGATGCGATCAGGTTTCATAAAATCTTGAATTGCCGCACCTTCACGTAAAAATTCTGGATTTGAGGCAATATCAAAATCAATATTTTTTCCGCGTGATTTTAATTGCTGTGAAATAATGTTTTTTACTTGATTGGCAGTTCCCACAGGAACCGTCGATTTATTCAAAATCAGAGCATAATTCTCTAAGTTTTCACTAATTGTTTTAGCAACTGCAAAAACTGCTCTCAAATCCGCAGCCCCATCAGCACCGGGTGGTGTTCCCACAGCAATAAAAATTAATTCTGCTTGCCGAACGGCTTGATCAGCCTCTGTAGTAAATGTAATTCGGTTTCCAGCAATATTGCGTTGCAACATTTCTGATAATCCCGGTTCAAAAATCGGCGACTCACCTCGATTTAACTTGGCAATTTTTTCTGCATTAATATCAATACAACAGACTTGATTGCCAATCTCTGCAAGACAAGCCCCCGTCACTAAGCCAACATAGCCAGTACCAAATATCGTTACGTTCAAGATCTAACCCCTTCATATTCAGGCACAAGCTCCAAAAGTAAGCTCGCCATTTTTTCATCGGCGCCCACATCGATCACAGCTTGTAACTGATTGAATTTAAATATTAAATCACCCCAATCTTCCGAGCGATGTTGAGCTCGAAGAATTTTAGGATGGTCAGTCGCGGCGAGAGCTTCACTTTCGTGAAAAAGCTCTTCAAACATTTTTTCACCGGGACGTAAGCCAGTAAAAATAATCCCAATGTCTTCTCCAGGAACATGTCCTGCCAATTTGATCATTTGAGTCGCAAGATCAACAATTTTAATGGACTCACCCATGTCCAACACAAAAATTTCGCCACCCTGCCCCATGATGGTGGCTTGCAAAATCAATTGAGTGGCTTCTGGGATGGTCATAAAATACCGTGTGATATCCGGATGCGTCACAGTAACCGGACCACCCTCTTCAATTTGTCGTTTAAATAGAGGCACAACAGATCCTGCAGAACCCAGCACATTCCCAAAACGAACAGTGATAAATACCGTAGTAGAATGCGCATTATAATTTTGACAAAAAATTTCTGCAGCGCGTTTTGTTGCGCCCATAATGTTGGCTGGATGCACTGCTTTATCAGTTGAAATTAACACAAATTTTTTCACACTCGCTCGCACAGCTTCTTCTGCTAAAATTTGTGTTCCCATAATATTATTGCGAATAGCTACGCGTATTTGTGACTCTAACATAGGTACATGTTTATACGCAGCCGCATGAAAAACAATATCGATAGCATGTTCTCGAAAAACGTTACGTAAAGCGATTCGATCGGTAATATCTTCCAAAAATAATGCCAGCAGTAATTCAGGGAAGGCTGCCGTAATTGCTAAACGTAGCTCGTAAAGTTGGTGTTCATTTTGATCAACGACAATTAAAATTTTGGGTTTTAACATGGCAATTTGTCTGCAAAGTTCAGACCCAATGGAACCTGCTCCACCCGTTACTAAAATACTTTTTCCCGTGATACCTTCCGTTATCTTTTCCCAATCCAATTTCACAGGATCTCGTCCCAATAAATCTTCTATTGATACTTGACGTAGTGCATCCACCAACACACGTCCTTCTGTTAAATCATTCACACTCGGCAACGTACGATAATCAACGTGTGCTAGTTCACATAATTTCACGACACGACGCATAATTTCGGCTTTAACAGAAGGCATTGCAATAATCACTAACTCTATCGCATAAAGTCGTACTACTTGCGGAATATCATCTATGGGTCCTACGACACGCACACCTTGAATTTCTTTACCCCGATTTTGAATTTTGTCATCGACAAAAGCAGCGGGTTGATAATCGTGATGACGCCGCAGTAAATCTCGCACTAAATTTTCACCCGCTTCACCGGCACCCACTATTAATACGCGCTTACCTTTATTAAAATAATCATAATCTTTAAACCAACGAAAAATAAAACGAGAACCTCCCAGCAGCACGATCAACAATAAACCGTACAAAAAAGGAACGGATCGTGGAATGGCATCCAGACGGTTAATCAGAAACAAACTGACACTGCTGAGTAAAACACCGGCAACAGAGACTTTAAGGATGCGTATCAGATCCGGCATAGAAGCAAAACGCCAAACACCCCGGTAAAGACCAAAGCCCCAATAAACAGCGATTTGCAAAGAGATGACGATTGGCAATGCAGCCAACGCTGCTCGCCAAAATTCGGTTGGAATAGTGTCTAAATTAAATCGAAGCCAATACGCGCCTAACCATGCTATAGGTATCACAATGACATCATGAACAAAAACCGTCATGCCGTGTCGTAATCGAGCCAGCATTGTGCCTAATCGATTCAAGCGCTAGCTAGCTCAAGTGCATTGATCAAGCCATTGACAATTTTATCTTGATCATCCTGTGATAAATAAGGATGAAACGGTAAACTCAGCACTTTTTTCGCAGCGTTTTCTGCATTTTGCAAATGCTTCACATTAGGATATTCATCAATGAATATCGGTTGTAAATGTAAAGGTACCGGATAATGAACTGCCGTAGGAATTCCCTGTTCGTGCAATATTTTTTGAATTCGATCGCGATCTTCCACTTGAATTGTATACTGCGCGTACGCGCTAAAATTTCCCGGTGCAATATAAGGCGCTTCAATATGTGGTTCCAGTAACTGATCATATCGCGCTGCAATCGCTGCACGCTTTTCTAATTCATCGGGGAAAATAGCCAATTTCGAAAGAAGAATCGCAGCTTGCAATGTATCACAGCGGCCATTCAGTCCTAGCCTGACATGATTATAACGCGAACGTTGCCCATGATGTCGAATTAATCGCATTTGTTCAGCATAATTATCATCATTCGTAAAACATGCACCACCTTCTCCATAACATCCCAGTGGTTTTGCAGGGAAAAAACTGGTGATGCTAATTTGTCCAAAACTGCCTGAGCGTTTATTGTTTTGACTTGCGCCAAAACTTTGCGCAGCATCTTCAATAAGTAATAAATTATTATCGTGGGCAATTTTTTCAATCATTGAATAATCAGCACATTGTCCGTACAAATTAACGGGTAAAATTACTTTTGTTTTTGGTGTTATTGCTGCGGCTATTTTTTTAGGGTCGAGATTGTACGTGCGTGGATCAACATCAACAAAAACTGCTTTTGCCCCTAACATTTTCACCATCGATGCAGTTGCAACGAAAGTGAACGGAGTCGTAATCACTTCATCATCTGGCCCAATGTCCATGGCCATCAATGCAATTAAAAGAGCATCGGTCGCACTGGCTACTGTGACACAGTGTTTGACTCCTGCAAATTCAGCGAGTTTTTTTTCAAGCTCATCAACTTCAGGGCCTAAAATAAATTGACCATGCTCAAAGACAGCGTCCATTCGAGCACGCACATCATCAGCCACTCGAAGATATTGTGTTTTTAGATCTATAAACTGCATCACGATAGGTTACACCTTTTAGTAGACATATTGATAGGAAATCACCGGCGGCAGTATATATGATCAAATGATGTTATGAAAGTATGAAGATTTCCCTTCCACGATGAGGGGTTTTAGGGGAGAGATTCGTGATTGTCCTCTCAGGGCACGAGAGGGCGCTATACCCAAAATCCTTAACCGGGAGATGCTGGGACTATGTAACGTCTGTAGTTTCTTGATTTTGATTAGCCGCTCTTTGCAAAAGGTATTCTTTGTAAGAGTTAACGAGCCACAAATCAAACTCGCTATCCACGTCAATTGATCGTTCGCGAGGCATTACAAAACCCGTTGTTTCGTGGGTCACAAACGTCTGTTCTCGCAATAACCATGCGATCTCAGCCACAGCAATCGCGCCATTAGGCACATAACAGGCCTCATCATGGTGAGTCGGTAATGAAAATTGACCTGGTATTGTCGGAACTAACACACTATTGCTTGATAATGTGTAACCATTGCACTCTCCGTACGTTGGTTCTGTCAAACTAATGCAGGCTTTTGCATGATTATTCACACAGGTGAAAATTGCATTATCGATATCTTCGGTAGTCCGCAAGGGTGATGAGGGTGGTAAAACAACGATAAAATCGTATCCAGGCGTCATTTCTATCGCATGGGTGATTGCTTTAATTAGTGGTGTTGCAGCCTGAGCTAAGTGCTTAGGACGCAAAAATGGAACATCACATCCTTGATTTTTCGCTTCTTGAATGATTAGTAAGTCATCGGAAGATAAAATAAGTTGATCAATATAACGTGATTTCTGAGCGACATGTATCGTCCAAGCTATTAATGATCGCCCGGCGACTTTGCGTAAATGCTTCCCTGCAACTTTCCTTGATTGTCCACGTGCAGGAATAACTGCCAGTACTTTCTTTCCTTGTAACATACAGTATACCTATATAATAATAATTTCCTGAGGTCCATCCCATTCTGTTATCATTAACCTAGATTCTGCAGTTGAAATCTACTACGAGGTCCTAATGCACTGAATCTAAACACTTTTTGAAGTATTTTTTATTTCACCGCACAAGTAAGTACGCCTTCAATAAAAAACCCTTCAAAAAGTGTTTATCTTCAGCACCTTAGGACCTCTCGCTCCGATTCCAACTGCAGAATCTAGGTTTAAACAGTACAACTCGTAGTAAACTTTAAAATCAATTAAAAGTCAACACCTAGAGTAAAAGTGAGATTAGCCCTCTACACTCTTTACTTATCTGTGATGGAATTGTATGAACTGGGAAGATAGAGATATAATGTGAAGTTAACCGATTCGTCGAACAGGGACACCCACCATTCGATGTTTTGCATGAACGTCTTTAGTCACCACAGAACCAGCACCGATTACAGCATCTCGCCCAATGGTGATGCCCTGAATCACCACAGCACCTGCCCCAATAAATGCTCCTGAGCCTATACTCACAGCTCCACAAATTATGGCACCCGGCGCTATGTGGGCATGAGCACCAATATTGCAATCGTGATCAATAACTGCGGACGTGTTGATAAGCGCATTTTTCCCGATGTGGACACCCGGCATGAGCTTTGCACCGGCCATGACCAACACACCTTGTGCAATCCCAACTTCTTCAGAGATAACTGCACTGGGATGAATCAGCGTTTCAAATAAATAGCCCGCTTTTGAAAAGTGCTCAAAAATTTCTTTACGACGATTCGACGTTCCAATGCTAACAAGCCCATTCACTAAGCGAATTTCGCGCGGTGTATATTTGAAAATATCATCATCAAGACCAATGACTGTTTCACTCATGATTTCTGTACCATTGAGACCTTTATTCAGCCCAGTACACCCAATGATTTGACGTTTGGCTTGATGTAACATATCGATCAAAGCTTTGGAATGTCCACCTGCACCTATGACTATGACGGGTAATTGGTTCATAAAGCTCCCTATAACTATAATTTAACATCCTTGATTCTCTATCTAAAGCCTAGGTGTTGTAATGCTAGCTGTCAAGGCAGGATCTGGCTATAATTAATAAGCGCTCTTATATCGAGTCAATTTGACCCTATCTAAGAAACACTCTTGCCTTCTGATTAGACGGAGACTGTATGAATTTGACCACATTAACTGCACTGTCGCCCATTGATGGTCGTTATGCTGATAAAGTGAATGATCTTAGAAAAATATTCAGTGAATTTGGGTTAATTCGCTATCGAACCATTGTTGAATTGCGTTGGCTCCAAGCATTGGCCGACAACCCCTCTATTCATGAAGTGCCACCGTTTTCAGAAGACTCCTTGGAATTTTTAAATTCGCTCATTAACAATTTTTCTGAAGCAGACGCTGAACGAGTAAAAGAAATCGAAAAAACAACTCAGCATGATGTAAAAGCTGTGGAATATTTTATTAAGGATAAAATTAAACATCACAAAATTCTTAATCCTTTAAACGAGTTTATTCACTTTGCCTGTACGTCCGAAGACATTAATAATATTGCTTACGCTTTAATGCTAAAAGAAGCAAAAGATACTATTCTGCTACCAGCATTTGATCAGCTAATTTCTAAATTACGCTCCATCACGCAAGAAACCGCAGATTTACCGATGCTAGCGCGCACACATGGCCAACCCGCTAGTCCAACAACGCTTGGAAAAGAAATTGCCGTTTTTATTTCGCGATTAACGCGTCAAATTGATGTGTATAAAAAAATTCCGATTTACGCAAAATTCAATGGGGCTGTAGGAAATTTTAATGCGCATATTGTTGCGTATCCAGAAGTAAAATGGCTACAGTGGACTCAACAATTTATTCAAGATCTGGGTTTAACACCGAATATTTACACGACACAAATTGAATCTCACGATGCGATCGCAGAAAGTTTTCACTGTATTTCTCGAATCAATACGATTTTAATTGGTTTTTGTCGAGATATGTGGAGTTATATTAGTTTAGGTTATTTCACTCAACAAACGGTTCAAGAAGAGGTAGGCTCATCCACAATGCCACATAAAGTGAATCCAATCGATTTTGAAAATGCTGAAGGCAATTTAGGTTTAGCCAATGCGTTGTTAGAGCACATGGCAGAGAAGCTTCCGATTTCTCGATGGCAGCGTGATTTAAGTGATTCTACAGTAATGCGAAATATGGGCGTTTGTATTGCGCATTCTGTAATTTCTTATCAATCTATTATAAAGGGTTTAAGTCGATTAACACCGAATATTGCCCGTTTAGATGAGGATCTTGAGAATAATTGGGAGGTGTTGTCTGAAGCGATTCAAACGGTAATGCGACGTTATGGTGTGGATGAGCCGTATGAAAAATTAAAAGGTTTGACGCGTGGGCAGCGAATTAATCGAGTTGAGTTGCAAGAATTTATTAGTTCGTTGACAATTCCAGAGTCGGTAAAAGAAGAATTATTAAATTTAACGCCGCAAAAATATCTTGGACTCGCTGCCCAGCTCGCTAAAAAAATCTAATCCAATTCGCAAGAAAAAAAGCTTAGCGAAGGAGTTGGACTGGGCAAGATCTACCTTTTCAAGACCGCCGTAAATACATCCGTGTAGTCTTCGTTCGGACATCCATGTCCTCAACGATCTTGAAAAGGTAGATCTTGCCCAGTCTTCTACACTCCGTGCTAAATTTTTATTTCAGTGGCTCTGGAAAGTTTTTTTCAAAAATTCGCAAAAAATAATTACTTTGCTCCTAAAAGGGTTAGCGTTTTATTCTCAGAAAAATCGCATAATTTAACTGAGGCAGCAAATAATTATCCATTGGCTCGGCTGCGTACAGACAAGTCAGGTATAGCCTTTCAAGATTGTTGAGGACATGGATGTCCGAACGAAGACTACACGGATGTATTTACGGGGGTCTTGAAAGGCTATACCTGACATAGTCTGTAAAAGCAGCAATAAGAAAAAGTGAGTTTGAAACATGGAAAAAAAGAAAATTATCCTGGGTCGCAAAGGCGAAGAATACGACCTTTCATTGAATTTAAACTAATAAACTGTTATACTTTAGCATGTAAGCTGTAATCTTTATCAGCTGTAGGGTATTAATTTCATGAAGCAACTTTTTGAAATCATCATTTCGAATCCCGAACGAATCATATCTAAGATTGAGCTATCTGATGATAATGAGAAATTAATTTTGCATACCAGAAATGATACGCATTGTAATAGTCTCTGGACTCAACTTGCAGGACAAGCTTTGTTTGCAACCGAGGGACGTGTACGAATACTCTATGATATGCCTTCTGATCCTCCTGCATCTAATATAATTGAAATTGAGAGCGATACAGATCAGTTAGTCGCATTATTAGAATATCTAGAAAGTGATTTTCTTAATGGCGTCTTTTTACCAAAAGGTATCGCAGACCGAGTAAAGCATCATATTTCTCCCAGTGCTAATGCTAACGGTCAGACTGACTTCTTTGCATCTAGCACAAAACCAAGCACTCAACGAGAGATTGAGCCAGCAACCAAAGATACTGACGAAGAAAACCAGTCTGAAAAATCTCCGTGATCATGGCGTCTTGACCAGTCTCACTTCTACGATTAAGTTAAATTTTTCAATATTATTTTTTTACGGCGAGCGTTAAGCCGTCGGCGATGGGTAATAAACTAACTTGGACACGAGCATCGTTGAGAATTTTTTTATTTAACGCATCAATAATTTGAACTTGTTCAGATTCTGAAGCAGCGTTCAACACTTTCCCCTCTTGAAACACATTATCCAATGCCATCACACCACCCACCCGAAGCAACTTCAAACACAACTCATAATACGCATCATAACTTTGTTTATCCGCATCAATAAACGCAAAATCAAAACTCCCCTCTTCACCCTGCTCCAGCAAATCCTTTAACAAATCTACAGCAAGTCCCAACGTCAAACTGACTTTATGATCGACCTCCGCTGCTTTCCATGCTTGCTGCGCCATCTTAGTCCACTCTTTATTCGTATCAAAACCAAATACACGCCCATCTTCTGGTAATGCCATCGCCACTACCGTCGAACTATATCCCGTAAAAACCCCTACATCTAACGTCTTTTTCGCGCCTAAAATTTGCACCAACATCGCCATAAACTGTCCCTGCTCTGGTGCAATTTGCATCCCGCCCGTACTCATCTTTGCCGTACGTTCTCGTAAATCACGCAACACCTCGTGCTCTCTCAACGAGACACTCAACATATAATCGTACAAAGCATCATTCATCACTATCGTTTGATTTGCCATAATTTCACTCATAAAATAAAACAGATTCTATCACATCAAACTATAATCCTAGACACGTAATTGATCACATACTCTCTATAGGCTAGACTGCAACAATGACTAAAATGATTGCACCTAAAGCTCTTTTCGACACAATTACCAATCTGGACGATCCAACTCCAGACTGCATCACTCTCTATCTGAAAAATTTCGATATGCCTGAAGTGCCTGAAGAATACCGACTATCGCTAGAGTTTTTGGCAAGCTATGCCGGTTCGCAAGATACCTTTAATGCCTACAGAAAAGAAATAGAACGATTCCTTCAATGGGCATGGATCGTCGCCAAAAAATCAGTTAAAAGTCTCGATCGCAACGACATCCGTCGTTATATTGAATTTGCGACAGATCCCCCCAAAGAATGGTTGACTGATAAAAGTGTGGCTCGCTTCATTAACAAAAACGGTGAACGCATTCAAAATACTGAGTGGCGCCCTTTTGTCATACGCATTGGAAAATCACAGCGCCGATCCGGACAAACAACGGACGATGCGCATTACCACATGCACGATCCATCACGTCGCGCATTATTTGCAGGACTCAGCACATTTTTCACATTCCTGCAGCAAGAAAGTTACATCGATATCAATCCTGTTCAATTGGTTCGACAAAAAGGCCGATTTTTACAGAAACGACAAACAACCAAAGTCACTCGTAAACTGACAGACGTACAATGGCGCTACACGATTAATACCATCGAGCAACTCGCTCACGAAGATCCGCAATATGAGCGCCATTTATTTATGATGTCAGCGTTTTATTTACTGGGCCTGCGTATTTCTGAATTAGCAGAAACACCCGGACGTATTCCGTGCATGGGCGATTTTGCACCGGATAAACAAAGCCGCTGGTGGCTCACAACAGTAGGTAAAGGCAATAAAATACGGGATATTGCGGTGCCTGATGCCATGTTATCCGCATTAAAACGTTATCGTATGAGTCAGGGATTACCTTCCCTCCCCTCTCGCAGCGACCCAACACCGCTGCTCAATAAGCAGCGCGGCCGAGGCGGCTTAGGCACCAGGCAAATACGTAATCTCGTGCAATTTTGCTTCGATCAAGCTATCCTAGAACTAACACGTGATGGCTTAGATGATGAAGCTCAGGACTTAACAGTAGCGACAGTTCACTGGTTAAGACATACCGCCATTTCTGCCGATGTAGAAAATCGTCCACGTGAACATGTTCGTGATGATGCCGGACATGAAAATATCAGTATCACCGATCGCTACATCGATATTGATCGAATCGCGCGACATGATTCAGCGCGAAAAAAAACATTAAGAAGGAAAATTGAGGAGACAGCATGTTAGAATTTGAAGTGACAAAAGATCCAAAAACCGGCGAAACCATTCTCAAAACTCCGTTAAGCGGAAAAACTTTATTAACATCTCCACAGCTTAATAAAGGAACGGCGTTTACGTATGAAGAACGTCATGAATTCGGATTATTAGGCAAATTACCCGCTGCCGCCGAAACACTGCCTGAACAAACCATGCGTGCTTTTATTCAATATTCGGCTTTTGCTACAGATTTACAAAAAAGCATTTATTTGCGCACACTCCACGAAACAAATGAAACGGTATTTTATAAACTCGTGGCCGATCATATGAAAGAAATGATCCCTGTTTTATACACTCCCATCGTTGGCACTGCCGTCAAAACACATAGCACAGAATTTCGACGTCCACGGGGCCTTTATATTTCATATCCAGATCGTGAATACATTCGCGAAATTTTATCGAACCGAACACACCCAGAGATTGACGTGATCGTTGTCACTGATGGTGAAGGTGTATTAGGAATTGGTGATCAAGGCATCGGCGGCATCGATATTCCCATCGCAAAATTAATGGTTTACTCGATTGCTGCGGGAATTAATCCATTACGAACCTTGCCAATCATGTTAGACACAGGCACTAACAATCAAGCACTCCTCGATGACCCCCTCTATTTAGGCTGGCGACAAAATCGAATTGCGGGTGAAAAATACGATGAATTTATTCGAATGTTTATCGATGAAGTCAAAAAACAATTCCCGGGTGTTTATTTACATTGGGAAGATTTTGGTCGTGATAACGCTCAACGCAATTTAACAACGTATCGCAATGAAATCTGTTCTTTCAACGATGATATTCAAGGCACAGGCGTTGTGACACTTGCAGCAATGCTTGCTGCTGTTCATGCTTCTGGAACCTCAATAAAAGATCAACGCTTTGTCATTTTTGGCGCTGGCAGTGCCGGGCTTGGAATCACGCACCAATTGTGCGATGCGCTCATTCGAAACGGGATGGATGAAAAAGAAGCTCGTTCGCGATTCTGGTTGATTTCCAGCAGTGGACTCATTACATCTGACACGCCTGAACTATCAACAGAACGCGCATTGTATGCCAGAGACCCTGCTGAAATACAATCATGGAAAACTACGTCTGCGGGTATCGCTAATCTTGAAGATGTGATTAATAACGTTCATCCCACTGTATTGATTGGCTGCTCAACGGTTGGTTCTGCCTTCACAGAAACTGTGGTGAAAGCCATGGCATCGCATTGTGAACGCCCGATTATTTTCCCACTATCGAATCCCACAGAGCGCAGCGAAGCGACACCCGCTGATATTTTAGAATGGACTCAAGGCAAAGCCCTAATCGCTACCGGAAGTCCTTTCGCTCCTGTTGATTATCACGGCAAAACCATTCCCATCGGGCAATGCAACAATGCATTAGTTTACCCAGGTATTGGCTTAGGCATCATGGCCGTTAAAGCTAAACGCTTATCGGATGACATGCTGTGGGCTGCCTGCGAAGCTGCCGCCCAATTTTCTCCAATCCTCAAAAATCCCGATGCCGCCCTACTTCCCCCTATCGAAGAAGCCAGACCTTTTTCCAACGTAATTGCTCTCGCCGTTGCTAGCCAAGCTGTAAAAGAAGGTCTTGCAACTGTTTCTAACACAGACAATATTTCTGGACTCATAGACGCCATCAAATGGGAACCTAAATATTTGAGATACATAAAAGTATAATCAGCAATCATGATAGAGACATTGACAAAATAAAATCTAATATCGTTAACTGGGAGATGCTGACGAATAATTATGATGCTGGCGTTATCGACGTGGCCGTGATTTTGATAGTCGCATCTTGTAACGCGACATAACCATGGCTACTGATATTATGGTACGTAAATCCTGAGTCCCAAATGGGAACATAATAAAATCGTAATGAACCATGTCGCCACTGGTAAACTGTTTTACTGGGATCTATATAAACAATGTCGCCCAAATAACACGCTTCAAGTTCGGTTTTCTTTTTACCTGATTTTTCATGCACCTTAACGGACCGGCAATGCCCTTGATAAACAACTAATTTTATAGGTTTATATTCTACTCTTTTGACAAAAGGCGGAACCTGAATTGTGCCCCCTTGAATATTCAATTCAATACGAGGCGTGGTTGCAGTGATTTTAGTGCGCTCTTGCCAACTTTTTTCTTCTTCTCTTAAGTCTTTGATTCGTTGGTAATTTTCTTGAAGGTCTTTAATATCAGGCATGCTAAGAGCAGACCATTCTTTCGATGGAATTCCATACGGAACGCCAGAACAGCCAGCAATAATGCTTACTATTGCAAGACTCACAAAAGCGTAACCGACGTATTTTTGAATTAATTTGACCATATCACACATTACTTAGGGTTGTTTGCCTGCTGTACTGTACCTGGATTTTGCACGATTGGGGAGTTATTTGTGGTCGTGGTATTTGTGCTTGATGAAGCGCCAGGAGATGCAGCAATCGTTGAATTCGGCGCACTTGATCCAATTTGAGCTGATTCGGCTGACTGGGGCACCGATGCAGCATTTTCAGAACTTGCAACAGCCACAGTTGAAGAATCTAGCCCGTCTATTGGCGGAATATAACTGACACCATCTGCTTCAACTTCAGAGCCATAACTCTCAGCATTGGCCTCACCGGAAGAAGTAGGTTGAGTATTACTTCCAACATCTGGATGCTTCACAGGAACTTTTTCTGATTCATGCATTTCAGGTTTGGCCGGCTGCACTTGTTTAGACCCAGCAGGAAGTGCGGTCTCATGATCTGATTTCTGCTTTTCATGACAACCGGCTACAAACAAAGTACCCGCTACTAAACACGCCATTGAAATCCTTAGCAAAATCATAATACATCCTTTCAGTTGATTGATAGTACAAAATACGAATTATATCGTCGCGTTAAACATCATCGCAAGTGAATGTATAGGGGTCAAGTCTAAGATTGCTTTATTCTTATATGTTAAATTTGTATTCGTACTGTCAAAATATACAATGTAGCAATCTTAGACTTGACCCACTAAGATTAATTTAGCACTTTAATTTTTTAATGTACTTAATTGTATATTATAAGATAATTATTGGCTTCAAGAGAATTAAAGGCAAAAAAAAAGCCGAGACAATAAATGCTCAGCTTGGAAAGGCATTCAGTATAGTTGGTCTGCTCCGGGCATCCATGCCCCAAGAACTCCTTGTTAACAGACCTACCCTACCTCTTACCTTTACATTTCAGCGACAAGCGCTAAAATGTTATTTGGACTAGTGATGGCAATCCTTTGCCGCCCTATCTCTTCCCTGAAGAACATCCGTGTTAGGGCACATCACCAATCCCACATCGTTCATCCTTGAACGACTTAATGTAAATCTACCATATTACTAAAAACTCGCAAGTAGGCCTAAATTCAATGCCAAGAAGTAATTTTTTCAAGTCCGGTTTGGCTTACTTTAAAAATCGTTATTTTTCAACGACTTATGAAAAAACTCGGTTTTTGGGGCACCAATTCCTCCGCGATACACTTACCAGCCTTTGAGACATCTCGCACAAGGGATACAACCAGACTCTGCGTCTAACCCTTTAAATAGAGTAGCTAATTCACTGAAAATAAAAGAATTTTAATCAATAAGCTAAGGATTTGGCCAATCCCCTTGATTTCATGATCACTTCAACTCTCTAGCCATAGCATTATTATTCATTTCCTTCTCTCTGTTAACCCATATCAAAAAAGAATAATATAATTCAGCAAAAAAAAATTCTGCAGCCCAAAATTTTCTAACAGCGAAATAAAAAAACAGAATTGTTTTCTCTCATTTTAATTTGCAAAACTAAAATTAATTCCGGCGGGATGAAAAATGGATGACGCGAAAATTGCTAATCGGAATATTACATAAATTATTCTTTATGCAATATCCAGGCTACGATAAAAATACTTTAATAATCGTCAGAAACGTCGGCCGGAGCCGCCGAGGAATTCTCCGATTGTTTTCGCAGCTTGTTCACTTTAGCTTTATCTCTTAAGTCTTTGACATAAATATTAAAATCCTGAGAACCATAATTAAGTGTCAAAGAATTTTTAAAACTTTCACGTTGTTCTGTTGTCATTGTTTTCACTTGAGCAGGTATCACTTTTTCAACGCCGACTATTACATGATCACCGTCAGCTAATGCTGCACTATCATATGCAGCCGTTTTTTGATTAGGGGGAGGTTGGTGGAACACAAGCTGAAGTATCTCTTGATTCATTCCATTCTCGTGTCGACTGACTCCGTTTTGTTGACGCCACACAAGATGATGAGTCTTCAAAAGATCTTCCGTATTGTTACCACTTCGTAATTTCTCTACGAGAGTATTTGCTACACTTTGCATTGTGACTTGAGCTTGTTGACGTTTCAGTATTGCCACAATCTTATCTTTAACATTCTCTAAAGGTAACACTTGTGCGGGTTGATATGTTTTAACACGAAGCACAACTAAGCGTCCGTTGCCTAAATCAATCGGCGAGCTATTACTGCCTTGTTGTAAAACCTCATCAGTAAATGCCGCAGAAACAATTTTAGGCGATGCTTCAAGTCCATCCTTATTTCCACGGTGTGTAAATAGGCCTGTAGATTTAATCGGCACACCAACTGCCTGAGCAACCTGTGCTAGAGAATCAGGATGAGTGAACGCCAACTCAGCTAATTGATCACTCAATGACGTATATTCATGCTCGGCTTTTTGTTTGAGTATGGCTTCACTGACTTGAGATCGCACCGCACTTAAAGGTTGTGGTTTTGATTCTTCCACCGCCAATAATTTATAGACTACAAAACCTTCTTGTTTTTGTTGCACAGGACTAACTTGCCCCACTTTCATCGTCGCAAATAGTTTCACTAAGTCCGCATTATCTTTGGCGGGACTTACCCACTGAATTTTCGCAGCGTCCGGTAATTTTTCACCTGGCCCTAATTGTTTAGATAATAATTCAGCACGGTTTTTTGCAACTTCAATGTCTGTTACTTTAGCGCCTGTCGCAATAGGAACAACCCCTTTTGCAACCTGCCACCGCATAGGACTGGAGAAAGCCATTTGATTATTTTGATAATAGTCTTGCACTTCGGCATCACTAGCGGTTTGTTTTGATTTAAGCGACTCGATATTTAGTTCAACATAATCCACACTGACTTGTGCTTCACTCTGATAGGCTTTTTTATGGGCATCATAATACGACTTGATATCAGCATCCTTAACCGTCACCTCTGACTCAAAATCTTTAACAGGTAATGTGACGTATTTAAAATCACGTTTTTGTTCAGCCACTTCATAGGCCTGATTTATTTCATTCGGCAGAGCAAATGCCGTTTGAATAATCCCCTCACTGAATTGACTGACCATTAGAGAACGCATCAAGTCCTGATAAAAGCTATTTTCGGAATATGAAAGATTATAAATTAAATGCTGAAAACGATCGGGGGAAAATTTTCCGTCAACTTGAAAAGCGGGCATTTGTTCGATAACGGCTTGAACAACTAACGGGCTTACAACAAATCCTGCTTTACTCACACCCTGATACATTACCGTGCGCAAAATTAAATCATTCAGCGCTTTTTCTCGAAGTTGTTCTTGTAATTCTGTTGTTAAACGTAATGACGTACCATATTGATTTAACAGTTGATTTCGTTGACGATTATACGCAGCTGTTAAATCAGTCGCCCCGATTTTTTCACCATTGACAGTGACAACAGGAGGGTTGGTGCGACTACTCACAAGATAATACTCAATACCGAATAAGCCAAAGGCTACACTAATTAATCCAATTAAAATTTTAGAAAACCAACCAACGAGATGATTCCTAAACGTTTGCAGCATAATCAGTGACCTCATTCAGATGTAGAAACTAGCCTAGGTACTGCATAAACAATATCTAAGCTCGATACAAAAAACGCGCCTTAAATGAGCGCGTTTGATGTTTCAATGTGGCGGAGTGGACGGGACTCGAACCCGCGACCCCCGGCGTGACAGGCCGGTATTCTAACCAACTGAACTACCACTCCTAAAATGGTGGGTGCTGAGGGGTTCGAACCCCCGACATTCGCCTTGTAAGGGCGACGCTCTACCAGCTGAGCTAAGCACCCAGATCAGAACTAAAACATAATACAATTATTTTGTATTAACTTCATCCTTCAACTGTTTACCAGCAACAAACTTAGGCACTCTTGCCTTCTTAATTTGAATCTTTGCACCGGTTTGAGGATTACGGCCTTCACGTGCAGCACGATCTGCAGTTTTGAAGGTTCCAAATCCAACCAGTGTAACAGTTTCACCTGATTTTAAAGTACTGACTACAGCACCTGTAAATGCATCTAATGCATCGCCTGCTTGACGTTTAGAAATGCCAGCTTGTGATGCAATTGCATTGATTAAGTCTTCTTTGTTCATAATCTTTACTGCCCTCTTCCGTTGATAAAACGCGGGCAGCGAAACGCTTACCCGTCCCAGTCCAGGCGTTTATACCAATAGCTTGCCCTAACAGTCAAGCGATGATTGTCGAAACAGCGATTTTTCACTCAAATCTTTCCACTCTCGCAATTATAAGAAGAATTTGTTAGTCTACTGTTCGAACCAATGAATGGTTTTTACAAACATAACAACCAGAGGATTATCATGTCTAGAGCTAAATTACCTTTACCTGCAAACTTAAAAGATCCTATCGAATTGTTCGAGCGTGCGATTACTTTTCCAAGCGATGATGATCTTTACTTTAAGATCGAACGACTCGATGAGAAAACTAAATTTGCGCTGGCTCGTTGGTGCCAAAAAGAAGACGGATTTTCTTTACTGCACTTAGTGGTTTCAAAATGGACAGACAATATTCGCAGCAGGCTTCTTGATATTTTATTAAATAAAGGCGGCAGTGAGAATGTCGATGTTTATCATAACTTTACGCCATCTTGTTACTTTACTCCTTTAACTTATGTTGCGCTTCTACTACCGAATGATAAAAATCTTTTTAGACGCTTACTTGATATTTCTCATCACCCTGCTGATATACTTCGAGACGCACTGGATCAGGAAAACGCCAGTGCACTGGTTGAATCATTTCTCGCTGATTATCCACAGATAAAACATTCTGTTAATTCACCGAGCCTAAAGCATCGACCAGCACCTCTACTGAAAGCCGCCCGAAAACGTAATCTAAACGCATTCAGTCATTTAATTCGCACAAGAAATAAGGGTGGCAATGCTTATCCGACTATCCTCACTGTAGAAGGGAACAATATTCTTCACGAGATGGTTCTAGGTATTGCTGAAAACAATCCTGAGGGTACCTCAAAGCTTTACGATGACGATCAAGCTTTTTTTAATAGTCTCAAGCCACTAAAAGATTTCCCGCGATTGATTTTTCAAAAGAATTTTGAGGGTAAATCCCCCATCTCTCTCGCGTGTGATTTGAAGCATAATGAATTGATAGCGAGCTTTATCCATCTAGACGGATTCCTTGAAAGTTTTAAAGCAAATTCAGACAAATGGATCAAAGATGTTTCGAATAAAATACTCACCATTCAAAACACCGACTTGAAAGCACAATTGACGTCTAACCTGGAACAATTCGCTCAAGATCTTGAAAAAATTAATCTCGATAAAACAAAGGGTTCAACTGAAAACCTCATTGAATCTGTTAAGAAAGCCTCTAAGATCCACGATCTTCTTTTTGAGCTAGAAACACTCACTTCTTCGTTACTCAAAGCAAAAACCGCGGATGATTTTAATAAGGCTAAAAACACTTTCGTCCAAAACTGCGATGGAAAATTGTATTCTGAGAAAGTTCAAGATCGTTATAACGCACTCGTTGCTGCTCTCGTTGGTCTTGTTGTTGCAGCAATCATTGCCACTACCTTACTCCTTTTCGCCTCTGGTGGAATTGCCACTTTTGGAGCCGCTTCGATAATTTCTTTCGTCACCCAAAACATTGCCATTTCACTCGCCGGAGGCGCAGCTGCAGCCTTTATCGTGGGTAGCTTTGGATATTGTGGTTACAATTACAGCGATGCCTCCACATGGCGTGCGGATTTCTTCGCTGTCGCCCCTGCGGTCGATGCTCAT